>NZ_JAUBSA010000004.1:0-20745 GCF_036702115.1 Microcoleus sp. LAD1_D5
CTTATCACCAGCGACCGTTGCCGTTGGTGAGTGCAGTGACGATCGCGATTTAATAGCTGTTTAGTCTAAACTCCAGTTAAAACTGATTTGGCTAAATTTGAGGCTTTAAAAACAAAAGTTCAGGAACTCCATTCCTATGAAGTTCCCGAAATTATTGCTATTCCTATTATCGCTGGCAGCGATGCTTATCTCAATTGGCTGGGACAATCTTTAAGTTTGTAGTAAGGACTTTAGTCCTAAAGTGTCAAATGAAGAGGGACGGAAGTCCCTACTACAAATGGTCAGAAACCTAAGAATTATGACTGGTAGGGCCGATGACGCCGATTTTATGGCGAAAACTTAGTTCACCGCCGAACCAGCCTGTAATGCCCAGCAAAGCTGCAACGACGATCGATATTGCTAAACCTGTATATACGATCGGCTCAGCCGGATTTCCTTGGCGCAACAGCAAGTTAATCAGGGTAAGTACCATAACCGCCACATTGCCCCCCATGTGCAACCAACCGGCACTGCGATCGCGCACTCTTTTAACTTTGAAAAAATCTAAAAAGCCCGTGATTGCGGCCAAAATCCCCGCAGCAAAACCAACACCGATCAGCCAAACCGAAGCTCTCGCCCAAAACGGATCGCTTGTCAGCCAATAACCGATGTCCGTGCCGGCGGCTCCTACTAAAAAGGCTACCGGAAACAGTACGAGCACGGGGTGAAGCGGATGGCCTGCAATTGCAACTGAACTCGTAATGCCGGCGTCGCGATACTCTGCGTCGTCACTTTCGAGAATCGGCGGAAGATTGGGATAGGGCGTACTATTTCTTTGATTTGTTTCCATGATTTCTACAGATAACTTTTGTACAACAAAACCGTTTTTATTGGAGTGAACTTAATCCCAAATCCGCTCGCCATTTTCGTCAACGCGGGCCTGCCGAATTACGTCGGAAATTTCCTCGGCGTCTTTGACGTGGTGCAGGGCTTTCTTTTCCCCATCGGGTTCTTCTACGATCACATAAGTTGGAACTGTAACAACATCGCCCGTGATGTCTGGCACGTGGTCTACCGCCAGTTGCTGGGCTTTTTCTTCGATGGTTTGCGGTTCGTCGGAAATGCGATCGCCCGGATTGACCGTGCGCTCCATATCTTTGCCTGGTTTGTCGATACTCATAAAAACCTCTCTGGTATTTCTAATTTTTTGTTGACTCTAATTCCTACTATTGAACGAAAAATATCTCTACCCAAACATCTCCCGACGGGTGGAAGTTTCAGTTAGGGCGATCGCAGGCAGCCTCTTCCTGTAGGTAGAGGTTTTTCGATTGGTTCCGAAAAAACCTAAGCTAAAATCTAAGCATGATATTTTCCTTCCCTTTGAGTTGCCCATGAAAAGTTACGATTGGATTGTTGTCGGCGCTGGCATTACGGGTGCGTCACTGAGTTACGAACTGGCAAAAAAAGGTTTTGCTGTCCTGCTTTTGGAACGAGATGCTACCATGCAAAATGCTACTCGTTTTAGTTATGGCGGCTTGGCTTATTGGTCGGGAACGACTGATTTAACTCGTCAATTGTGTCGGGAAGGTATCGAACGTCACCGCAATTTATCGGCGGAATTAGAGGCTGATACTGAGTTGCGCGAGTTGGATTTGTTGCTGACAATTGATGCGGGTACTGATGCCGAAAAAGCGGTGGCTAATTACGCGCATTTTGCGATTGTTCCGCAGCTTTTGAGCGTTGCAGAAGCTGGGGAGTTGGAACCTTTGTTGAATAAAAGTGCGATCGCCGGAGCTCTGACTGTGCGTCACGGTCACATTTCGCCTACTGCCACAAATAAAGCTTATTGTCAAGGGTTTCTACGGTTGGGAGGAACGATAGAATTTGCTGAAGTAATTGGGTTTATAGAAGAGGGAAATCGGATTTCGGGAGTCAAGACGGCGCAGGGAATTTATCGTTGTGAAAATGCTGTTGTTTGTGCTGGAGGTTGGAGTCGGAGTTTGCTGAAAGCCGCTGGTGTTTCTGTGGGAGTTTATTTTACTCGCACGGAGATTTTGGAAACTGCACCTGTGGATTTTAAACTCAGAACTTTGGTGATGCCTGCGATATTAAAACGTTTTGAATTGGAAGCTAAATCTAGTAGAAATGAGGTTGATTTTCTTTGGGATGAACCTGGTAAGGAGTTGCTGTCGCCGATTTTAGATTCGGGTGCCATTCAATTTAATGATGGGAGTTTGCGGATCGGGCAATTGTCTCGCACTTTGAGCGATTTGAATGCTAAAGTCGATCGCGAAATTAGCGAAAGGGCAATTCGTGCAGGAATCTGCAAAGTTTTGCCGGATTTGGCACATTTACCGGCAACTTGGCACGAGTGTATTGTGGCATTTAGCGCGGATAATTTGCCTGTAGTGGGGCCGATTGCCGATCGCCCTGGATTGCACGTTTTTTCGGGTCTCAGCAATCCTTTGGCTATTGTACCTGCTTTAGCTGAGCGATTTGCGAATGCGGCGGGGGGAGAAGAAGATAGGGCGATCGAGCTTTTGTCTCCCAATAGATTTGCTTAAAAATGATATCATGTCCGGCAGGATTCAGACTTGTATGAATTTTGTAGGGGCAGGTTCACTAACAATAATTGCCTGTAATCTACAATCTCATAAACCCGCCCCCCCGATACTTTTATCTCATCTCGGTTGAATTGTCCGCGATGAAATTCTGTCGCGTGGTGGGGACGGGTTTATGTAGATTGTTAGTCTGGATGATAGATTGTTGGTGAAACCCGCCCCTACAAGTATTGTGCTTATTTTACCGGACATGACTAATGACTACTGACTACTGACTACTGACTACTGACTACTAACTACTAACTAAAAAAGGCAGCGCGACAATAAATGTAGTACCTTTGTCTACTTCACTTTCCACACTTATTGTACCGCCGTGCAGGTCAACTATGTGTTTGACAATGCAGAGTCCCAAACCCGATCCTTTAATCTTGCCTACATTAGCACCCCGTTCAAACTGCTGAAATAATTTTCCTTGATATTCCAGTGTCATCCCAATTCCCTCATCTCGAACGCACAAAATTATTTGCTGGTTTTCGCAGCTTAATTCTAAACTGACATTGCCGCCGTTTGGAGAATATTTAATGGCGTTTGAAAGCAAATTAGTCAACAGGTGGTGCAGTAGTTTTGCATCGAGATTGGCGTGCACCGGATTGGTTTGGGTGCGGAAAGTTACGAGGTGTTTGTCGGTGACGATAGGTTGCAGTTCTTCTAAAATAGATGTGCAAAAATCCGTCGCATTAATCTGATTTAAATTTAAGGAAACTTTGCCTGATTCTGCTTTGCTAAGCATTAAAATATCTTCCAGCAACCCACTCATATTACTGACGGCTTTTTTAATCCGATCGACATTTTTATTGCTAGTTCCGGGGTTTCTCTGCAAGTCGCTATCTTCTAGCATTTCAGCCGATAACTGTATAGTAGTCAAAGGAGTGTTTAAATCGTGGTAAGCCATTGAAATAAAGCGCGCTCTATTTTCGCTTTTTTCTGCTGCTAATGCCATTATTTTTTTCAGGCTAACTGCTTCTTGATGTTTGCTCAGTGCTATCTTGATAGTGGCGTGCATTTCTCTTTCTTTAAAAGGTTTGAGCAGGTAGCCGTAAGAACCAGTATTTTCGGCTCGCTGCAAAGTTTCGTCGTCGGCATAGGCAGTTGTATAGATAATTGGTATATCTAATTCTTGATTAATTATTGCTGCTGTTTCTATGCCGTCAATGTCACCTTTGATAACTATATCCATTAAAATTAAATCGGGTCTTAGTTCGCGGGCGCGCTGGATGGCATCCGCTCCTGAAGAAACGATATCGGCGATTTGATACCCCAATTTTTCTAACTTTGGGGATAAATTTTTAGCAATTAACAGTTCGTCTTCGACAATCAAAATATTAATTGGTTTTGCGGCAAAACTCATATTTTTACAATCTTTGAAAGTAGTTTAATTCGTTAAATTTTAAGTGAAACGATGTACCAAATTCTCTGGATATTTCGATGGTTCCTTCTAACTGCTCGGTTAAAGTGCAGACAACTTGAAACCCCATTGAGTGAGTTTTCCGAAAATCTAAGTTTTGAGGAAAGCCAATGCCGTTGTCCTTAACTAAGAGGTTGATTTCTTGATCGCCCGTTTGATAGCATTCTACACTAACTGTACCAGTTGTGCCATCAGGAAAAGCGTGTTTCAGGGTATTTGAAACCAATTCATTGGCAATTAAACCGCAGGGAGTAGCAGTTTCAAGATTTAGGGAAATTGGCTCAGCTAATACCTGCAACTGAATTTGGTTGTTGCTAATATTGTAAGAGTGAAACAAGCTACTTACCAAATCTTCGAGATATTCGCCAAAATTAATTTGGGCTAGGTTAGTCGAGCGGTACAGTTTTTCGTGAATCAGAGCCATAGAATAAAGGCGATTCTGACTTTCTTCAAACATTTTGCTTACTTGCGGGTCGGCAACTGTGTTCGATTGCAATTCTAACAGACTGGCAACTACGCAGAGGTTGTTTTTGACGCGGTGGTGAATTTCTTTGAGCAAAATCTCTTTTTCTCGGAGAGAGTTTTTTAAATTTGCTTCCGCTTGTTTGCGGTCGCTCAGTTCAGCTTGCAGTTGCTGGTAAAGTAGAGATTGCTGAATGGCGATCGCTAATTGATTCACCAACTGCTGAAATAAATTGATTTCCCATTCTAGCCACTCACGAGGGCGATCGCATTGGTGGGCAATCAGCAATCCCCAAAGTTGGCTGTGCTGAATAATCGGCACTACTAACTTTGCCCTAACTTGAATCTGTTTCATAAACTCCACCACACAAGGCGTAATGCGGGGGTTATCTAGTTCGGATATGGCAGAAATTCGCCCCTGCAAATAAAGCTGATAACTTTCATCCGGAAAAACCTCTTCGCCAAAACATCTATCCATGAGTTGGCTGCATCCTTCGGCCACGGCTTCAGCAATGACTCGCCCGCCGCTTTTGGGTAAAATTTGATAAACCAAAACTCGATCGGCTAATAATACTTGCTGGAGTTCCGCAACCGTAGTGTTGAGAATTTCCTCTAATTGCAAAGACTGGCGGACGCGACGGGCGATCGCCTCCACAAGCCGTTCTTGCTCGAACTGCTGCCCCCTAGCGAGTTCGGCGTATTTAGAATTGCTGATATCAGCGGCGTAACCAATAATTTCGATCGGAATGCCCCTGCTGTCAACCAATAGTTTTAGTTCCGTCCGCAGCCAGCGGTAAATTCCGTCTTGATGTAGAAAACGATACTCGCAAATGCAATTTTTTTCCTCGGACAAATCCGAAAAATTTACTACAAATTGTGGCCGATCTTCAGGGTGAATCCGGCTCGACCAAAAGTTAGGATCTGCTAACAGTTCTTGGGGCTTGTAGCCAACGATTGCCTTAACGTTGTCGCTGATGTAAGTAGTACAAAAATCTCCTGTAGGTGCGGTCGTAAAAATTACTGCCGGATTAGAAGCCAGCAAAAATTGCAGCCGTTCTTTTAACTGTTGCAATTCCATTTCTGCTCGCTTGCGATCGCTAATATCTTCGATCGCCCGCATGATGTAGAGAGGAATGCCCTCGCGATCGCGGATCAGCGTCACCGTCAAGTTTGCCCACATCAACTCGCCATTTTTCTTAATCAAGCGTTTTTCCATTTGGAAGCGAGGAATCTTGTCGCAGACCAACTGCTTAAATTGCTCCACATCTGCTTGTAAATCTTCTGGATGTGTGAGTTCAGTAAAAGTCATGGTAGCCAACTCCGCATCGCTGTAGCCCAACATCTGGCGGTGAGCTTCATTCACTTTGATCGTGCGGTAGTCGCGCACGCTTGTCAAACCGATCGCGATCGGAGCATCATCAAATAAGTTGCGAAACTTTTCCTCGCTCTTTTGCACTGCAGCTTCTGCGTGTTTGCGAGCGGTAATGTCTCGGGCGACCCACATCACTCGATCGAGATCCAGGGGCGAAATACTAGCATCAAACCAGAATAACTTGCAGCCAATTTCCATCCTGTATTCAACTCTGTGGGTTTGCCCAGATGCCAATGTTTGGCGAATGTGGGTCAGAGCAAAATTAGCTTCCGCTTCTGGGAAGATTTCGGCGAGGGTTTTGCCCAGCACTTCAGGAGCCGGTTTGTACAGCAATTCGGGAGCCGTAGGGGCAATTTTGAGGTAGCGGCCCGTTGCGTCGAAAACCAGCACGATATCCGTCATCGCATTAAACAGCGCCAGCAGTTCGGCTTCGGAGTTTTGGAGTTTTTCTTCGGTCAATTTGCGCTCGGTAATGTCGGTGTCAGTCCCAGTCAGGCGGCAAGCCTTGCCGTCCGCTGATCGGATCGCGCTGCCGCGGGCAAGTATCCAGCAGGTGCTGCCGTCTTTACGCAGCATCCGGTGTTCTACTTCATAAATTTCTGTCACACCCTCTAGATAAGCATTTACTGCTTCGGCGACTGCAACTCGATCGTCGGGATGAACGTGAGACACCCAATTTTCCATGCGGTTGGGAATCTCTGCATCCTGATAGCCTAACAAAGCTTTCAAAGACGGAGCAATGTAGATTTCGTCGGTTTCCAAATTCCAGTCCCAAACCCCCACTTTGCCCGCCGATACTGCCAGTTCGTACCATTGTGTCCGCTGCTGGACTCGCATTTCTAACTCTGCATTGAGCTGCTGCAAAGCGATTTCTGCTTGTTTGCGATCCGTGACATCCCGGCCTGCAGCTTGATACTCGACGATTTGTCCGCTCTCGTTGAATATAGCCCGATCGATCCACTGCTGCCAGCGAATTTCCCCGCTCGGCACAATTACTCGGTGTTCGGACGTAAAAACAGGCTTATTGGGAGACACAGAAGTATAGTGTTCTTGAAAAATTTCTCGGTCTACTTCTGGGAGCAGCCACATGAAGGTGTTGCCGAGCAAGTCTTCTGGTTGCACGCCGAAATAACGGCAATAAGCTTGATTGACAAATGTGATTTTACCGTCGGGAAGGTAGCGGCAAATCAGTTCGGTTTGCTCTTCCACAATCGCCTGGTAGCGCGCCTCGCTCTGCGGCAGGGCATTTTCGGCATTTTTGCGATCGCTGACTCGTTTTTCTAGTTCACAATTACCGTCTAACAGTTCGCATTGTTCCTGGAGTTTTGCCACTTCTTGATGCAGTGCCTCTATCCAGCTATACATTGCTGGGCGAATACTTTTTTCGCTGACTATACCTACGAGTTCACCCCCTTCATCCACAATTGGCAAGCAATCAATCGAGTATTGACAAAATAGCTTAAATGCGGTAGAAATATCTTTAAATTCTGATTCTTTTAAGACAATTAAATTCCGCGTCATTGCGTCGGCAACTTTCATGCCTTGCCATCCGTATTCGGCCGCGGCTAAGTTCAGCACATCTTCCGGGCTTAGCAGTCCGACTAGCTGATTTGCATCGGCAACTAAGACGCAACTAATCGATGCTTTTACCGTTTCGTTAGAGTGCGGCGGTGAATTAGGCAGCGGACAAGGGTCGATCGCCCCACGCATCAGGGCGATCGCATCCCCGAGGGAAGTAGAGGGCGCAACCGTCACAGGGTGGCGATCGACAGCTTCGTCGGGCGATCGTAAATTTGCCGACAAATTAGCAAGTTCCATTAGTCTTGGTGAAAAAGTATTGTTAATTAACTTTAGCAACACTTTTAGTCATCAGCCAGATGACTGATGACTGATGACCTGCCTTATTTTCTGCCCATGAGAATATAAGTTTTCATTCCCCCTTTGCCTTTAACTTCAATCATTCCTCGCTCCTGAAACAAATATTTGTCTTCCACTAACTTATAAGTAGTTTCGCTCACTTGAATCCGCCAAGGCAAACCCTGAGATTCCATGCGGGAAGCAATATTTACCGTATCGCCCCACAAATCGTAAATAAACTTCTTTATGCCAATAACTCCGGCAACAACCGGGCCGCTATGAATGCCGATACGGATACTAAAATATTTATTATGGCTAGCATTAAATCTGGCTATTTCTGCTTGCATATCTAGGGCCATTTGGGCGATCGCCTCGGCGTGGTCTGCCCTGGGTTCAGGCAGTCCTCCTACTGCCATGTATGCGTCGCCGATGGTCTTGATTTTCTCTAACCCGTGCCGTTCGCACAAAAGGTCGAATTCTGAGAAAATCAGATTCAGGAGCTCCACGAGATCGATCGGATTCATGACGGCAGACAAAGCAGTAAACCCCACAATGTCAGCAAACAAAACAGTCACTTCTGGAAAGTATTCGGCAATAGTAGTTTCGTTTTGCTTGAGGCGTTCTGCTATTGCCTGGGGCAAGATATTTAACAGCAGGTTTTCTGATTTTTCTTGTTCTTCCCGCAGGGCATCTTCTGCTTGCTTGCGTTCCGTAATGTCGTGGTAACTCCAGACTCTGCCGATAATTGTATCTCCGAGCCGCTGCGGTTGCGAATAGCGTTCAAAAAATCGGCCGTCTTGAAATTCCAACAAGTCGTAACTTTCGGCTTCTGGCTGCTCATAAAGCGATTCAATTCTCTCTTGAAATGCTTGGGGGTCTTTGAGTTGGTTCAGGACAAAGGCGATCGTTGTGGCGTCGTCTCGCATTGCCATCACTTCATTAGGTATGCCCCACATTTCCACAAATTCTCGATTGAAAGTGACAATTTTTCCGCTTCTGTCAGTAGCTAAAATACCGTCCGCAGTAGAATCAAAAGTTGCTTGCAGCAAGGACACAGATTTTGCCAGGGCGTCTTCCGCCCTTTTTCGAGCAGTAATATCTCGCAAAATAGCGCGAATCGCTACTAGCGAACCTTCGGCGAATTTACAGCTTATACTGCCTTCGAGCAAAATTGGCTCGTGATATTTAGTAATAAATGTTGCTTGAATATAATCTGGATATACAGTATTTTCATTTACCGTTTTTTGGGCAATAGCGTGATAGAATATATCCCTATACTCTTCGGAACTATTGGGATGAATGATATCAAACACAGTCATTTGAGCAATTTCTGCTTCACTGTAGCCCAGAGTTTCTCGCCAAGCCCGATTTACATACAAAAAATGACCGTCCGCTCCAATACTTTGAATTAAGTCAGTAGCATTTTCAAATAAATCTCGTAGTTGTTCTTCGCTTTCCCGCAAAGCTATTTCCGCTTGCTTGCGTTTGATAAATTGACCGAGTTGGCTGCCGATGGTTGTCATTATCGGGAGCAACTCTTCATCAAAACACTGCACTTCGCGGCTGAATAAAATCATCACCCCCAACACAGACTTAGCCGAATTTTCAGGGTCGTAGTCGCCCAAAATTGGGAAAGCAAAAGCTCCGTGCAGTCCTTCTTCAGCAGCGATTTCGCGGCGCAGACAACTGTCGCTTTTTGTAACATCCGCAATCCACTGAGAGGAACCGCTCGCCCAAACGAGACCGGGCAATCCTTCGCCAAACGCACAAGTCATTTGTTCGGTAAATTCGGCAAATTTGGGGATAGAAACTGAGCGTTTTGTCCAACTGGCGACGCAGCGAAGCAAATGGGGGTCGGAAACCGCAGTTATTCTCTTAGTTTCTGAGAGCAGTTTTTCCCCAAATTCTGGCATCCAAAGTTCGGCAGTATCCCATCCCAAGCTGTCACAAATTACGGGGAGAATTGCTGCTATAGCTTTTTTGATTGTTTCGGATGCCGACAGGATGCGAGTGGTGACGTACTGAGTTATTTGTCGCTTGCGGGCGCGCTGTCTATCTGTGACATCGCGGCCGATGTACACGAAATCTTGAACGGCGGGCCAAGAGCCAGAAACGCCTTTAATGTCAGTCGAAATCGCCGTACAGGAAAACGAAACTGTGAGCTTTTCTCCGCTTTGGCCTCGGCAAATTACTTCGGTGTGAGTTTGAGATTGTTGACTATCCTCTTGACTGATTGCTTGCAAAGAGGAGCCAACAGCAGCAAGAGTGTCTATTGGCTGGCCTACTAATTCTGATTCGCTGTAACCAAACAAATCTTGAGCCGCTTGATTGACTTTTTTAATTTTTCCCGAGGCTGTTGTTACCAACAAAACTTCGGCCATTGAAGTAATAATTTTTTCAACATAATTATTAGTAGTGGCTAAGGTACTCAATAAAATATCCATTTCATTGGTAGCTTGCACTAGAGTTTGTTCTAAAGCCATCCTGTCGGTTACGTCTTCAAAAAATATAATTAATCTCTGATAATTATCGTCCTTGGTGAACTCGACGATATACATATCAAAATAAAGCCGCGATCCATTTGCTAATAGCCTCGTGATTGCTTTTAATTCAAAGTGTGGCAAACGTCTTTCAAAAATATTGATTAAAATTTCTTCAGTTCCCACTAATTCGGGAAAGGGAAGGCGGACATCGTTGCCGGCGACTACTTCCTCGGGACAGTCGCCAAACCGCTGCACTTTGATAGAGGTTTCTTGGATTAAAAAGTCTTTATCCAGTGCTAGATACTCCAAGTGGGGGGGAACTAACAGCTTTTTTAACAGGGTTTTCATGTTGAATTTTTAGTAGTGAATGCGCCCTCTGTAGCGCATTATCTGAAATTAATCTATTTATCTGTGTTGGTAAAATGGAATTTTGACTATAAAGGTAGTGCCTAACCCTGTCTCGCTGAAAAATTCGATTTGACCTCCGTGCAAGTCTACACACTGCTTGACTATGGATAAACCCAGTCCTGTACCGGGTATTTTTCCGACATTTTTGGCTCGATAATAAGATTCAAACAGTTGTTTTTGGTCTTCTAGAGGAATGCCAATGCCTGCGTCTTTAATTTTAAATATAACTTCTTCATTATTCTGACAATTTAATTCAAAATAAATATGGCTGTCGAGGGGCGAATATTTTATAGCATTTGACAGCAAATTTGTCAATATGTGGCGCAGCAATTTTGCATCGAGTGCGGGCCAGTTTTGCGTTTCCTGCGACTCGTTATCATTTGTGGTCGCGGGCGTGACTAATTCTTGATAACTAAAGTTAATTGTATGATTTTTTCCATAACTAATTTTAATTGATTCTACTAACTCGCTGCAAAATTTTTTTAAGTCAACTGGTGCGGGATAAAATTCGAGTTTTCCGGCTTCGGCGCTGCTGAGCAACCGCACGTCATCTAATAGCTGAGCCATTTGTTGAGATGCTGATTTAACGTGTTGCAGGTATTTTTGTTTTTCCGCGTGGGTGATTTCGTCGCCGAAGTCTTGGAGGATTTTAGTAGCAAATAATACTGTACTTAGAGGATTGCCGAATTCGTGAGCAATCATCGAGAAAAAACGAGATTTTACCTGTCTGAGTTCTTGCTCTTTTGCCAAAGAGCCGCGAATTTCTATTTCTTTTTGTTTGCGTTCCGTGATGTCCCTGCCTATATAAATGAAATCGTAAAGTCCCTCTAATTCTGTCTGAATTGGCGAACAGGAAAATTCTACCCAAATTTCTTCTCCTGCTTTAGTAGTGCCGACTATTTCTAGTTCTCTACGCAGCTCATTCTGAGACAAAATATAGCGGTGGCGAGCTTGGCAAATCAATGTTTCTTCGAGTAATATTAAAGACAGGGGGTTGCCGAGCAATTCTGCTTCGCTATACCCAAATAACCATTGGGCCGATTGATTGATTGTTTTGATAGTTCCTAATGTTGTTGTCACCAACAAAGCATCGCCCATCGAACGAATAACTTTATCTATATAATCTTTAGAAGCGGCTAAGGCGCTCACCAAAAGATTAGCTTCATTGGCCCTCTGAATCAACGATTGCTTCATCACCATCTTTTCGGTGGTATCTTCAATCAAAATTAGCAATTTATTTGGCACATCTTGTTGTTCGTCTTCATGTTTGATAGCCAACATATCAAAGTATAAAGGGCGGTTGTGGTCGGCAAACCGAGCGATACCTTTGACTTCAAAACCCGGTAGCCGTCCCATAATGATAGACATGAGGATATTTTCAATGCCAATCAGTTCGGGAAAACTCATGCGAGCATCTGCACCGGGTATCGCGTCGCCCGGAGTATCGGCATAATGCTGCACTTTGGCGGAGGTTTCCTGAATGATGAAATGGTGATTTACTACAAAATACTCTATTTGTCGCGGGTTCAATAACTTTCTTAAAAGGGGGTTCATACTGGTTCTATCATTGTGTAAGCTAGTTTATAGAAAATTTCGTCAACGTCTTTGCCTGTTTTAGCAGATGTCGTGTAAACTGCTATTACTTTGTCTTGACATATCGAATGGGATATTTCCACTAGCAGCGCCAATTTTTCCTCGTCAATCAAGTCTACTTTGTTCAAAGCGACGATAATTGAACCTTTAGGATTGACTGAAGAAAAAAGCTGAATGTGTTCGGAGATTCGCTCAACTGTTTCGGAGCGACTGACATCGGCAACGATTAAAACGCCGCTAGCTCCCTGCAAGTAAGTCGGTGCTATTCCTTTGAATTTTGTATGTCCTTCTAAGTCCCAAATCAGCAACTTTGCAGTCACGTTTTCCCGCTGTTTTACCCCTTCTAATTCTACGATTTTGCTGGAAATTTTTACTCCCACAGTGGAGAGGTATTGGTCGCTGAATTTCTGATCGACAAAACGGCGGATCAGGCTGGTTTTGCCCACGCCAAAATCGCCTATCATGCACATTTTTTTAGCTATAGTAACTGACATAATTATTTACTGTTTATGGTCTTAGTTATTGGTTCAAATAGCACACATCTGCTTAAAATTCGCGGTTGATTGGGTTCCACGTCGGCAGGAGGATTGGGGATGCCAACCGTTTGGAGGCGCTTCGGGTTAGCACCTTGCCGCACTAAAACATCTCGCACGGCTGCGGCACGCCTGAGCGACAACAGTTGATTTGTAGCAAGTTCTCCACTTCGATCGCTGTGCCCAATTATCTTAATCTGTTTTTGAGGATATTGATCCATGAAATTTTTGACACTGGCGATGATTTCTTCATCTGTTGAGTCTAATTTTGTCGTTCCTTGCTCGAAGTAGATGCGGGTTGTAATTTTCAGCGGCTCTAATTTAACGGTACTGATGACCGACTGAACACCGGGAATTTGCTTCAGGGACTGAGCTATTTTCTGTGCGTCTGCACTGTCTCTAACTCGCCCCTCTACTGTAAGTTTGCGATCGCCATACCGAGTAGAAATAGAAACGCCCTCTCTCTGGTTCAAAACAGCGGTGATCCGCTGCACCTCGGCTGCCGTCAAAACTGGATCTGGGGGGACATCTACAGCTATAATTCTATTATCTAATTGCAATTTCGGTGCAGTTGATGCGGCTATTTTTTCTGCTTGTGCCCGCAATTCTTGATTTGGCAACTTTCCTGTTAGCTTTAAAGTTTTGCCATCAACTGCAACATCTAAGCGGTAAACTGCTAATTCGGGAGTCGAGGCTAAAGCGGCGACGGCATTTGCTTCGAGGCGGCGCTCAACACTGCTGCGGTACTGATAAATTCCCCAAGGTACTAAGATTAAGCTTAGGGCGGCTAAACCAATACCCGCTAGGGCGATCGGGGGTTTTTTTGATTTTTCCGTTTGTAGCGGGTCGAATAAAGTTTTTATACACGGGTGCAGCGACTCCGGTATAGTACCCGGATCGCCGTTAAACTCGTGAATTACTTTACCATAATTAAGGATGAGATTACTAACGGTTTCTCGTATTTTCTTGATGAAAGAGTCTGGCGGTTCTCCTTTAATCACGGCTGCCATGTAGCAATATCCCGCTACTTCTAACATAATCTTGGAGTCGCCGTATTCAATTTGATTTAGTTCGGAAACTTCTCCGGGCCGAACGATACAGTCGTTAACAAAGCTGCGAATAGCTGTGAGCATTCCGGCTACCATTTCTGATTCTAACTGGTAGCTTTCTGAGTTTTGAACTTCGGAAATGATCAACCCAGATGCTTTGTGAATTAAGAAGGCTGCTTGGACGGTAAAGGGTACTGATTCTTTGAGGATTAATTCCGCTTCGGAGACTCCTTGTACTTTGGAGCGAATTTTTCGCTGAAATCCTTCGACGCTGATGGCATTGGACACTTTTTCATTGATTGTCTTGATAGCTTCTGCCATGTATCTGGAAATTGTACTGCCAATTACGGGATAGAGCGCATCCACCATAGAGTCGCGTTCGAGTTTTATTTGGGCTGTAATTGCTTTGCCCATTTCCGGGGCGATCGCCTGGGCGATCGACTCTTGGTCGAGGCGAATTTGCTCTTTGATTGCCAGACCGATTTCTGGGGCGATCGCGTTAGCAATATCCGCTGGCGAATTCACTATTTGTTGAGCAAGTGCCTCGGGAAGCAGCTCAGCTATTGCCGCACTCATTGCTGACTTGTTTTCGACAGTTTTTGCCCTAATCACTTCGTCAATAATGGGCACGATCGCGTTGACAACTTCTTCTCTGGAATCGGCAATTTTGCGGGTGAGAATTTCTGCGATCCAAGGCAGCATCAACTCAATCAACTCTTGGGGCTCGTAGATTTGGTGCTCCAATTTTTCTAATTTATCGTCGATTGTTGCCATCAGGTGGCGCACCCCCGGCAAATCGTTTTCTGCCAGCAGACTTTTCACTTGCTCTATATCCGAGATTTGCGAGCCGAACATCAGATTTTGCAGCCTTTCCATCGCGCTGTCGGCTTCATTTAAGTCCTGTTTAATTTGCCCTAATATTTCTGTCGGCTGTTCTCGTAAGTTGGGAATTGCTAGATCCGAAGCCACCGCAGCATCTAAATATCCAGTTTCTGGTGGCTCTGAGACTGTGGAAACTATGGGATTATCGGGAATTTCCGAGGGTTTTGACTCGGTTTCGGGAGGAGAAACATCCTGTAAATGCCGATCGCTCCCGTGGGATTCTTGAGCCTGTACTTCCTGTAGAGAATCTTTTATTGTCAAGTTAGACAATTCTTCGACAGGCTGTGATTTGTCCTCCAAATCCGGCTGGGCGATCGCTGAAACATCTATAGTTTTAGCTGAGGAATAGTCTTTTTCCAGTTCTGAAGTGTTGAGTTTGTGAGTAGCGAATAGCAAACTTTTGATCTCGTCTGCAACAGGCAGGGAATCGCCCGACTTCGGTTTGCGATCGCCCGTTTCGGGTACACTCGCGGCAACTTCCTCTTGCTTTTCTGAGGGAATACCTAACAAATCCATCAACCCGCCGAGGGCCCCAGCTTGATTATTTTCCCCACTGCTGTCATCTTCGGGCTCTGCATTTTGCTGGTTGGAACCTGCAATAATTTTGAGATCGACTAACAGATTCAGCAAGGGTTCTAGCTGGGCTGCTGCATCGGCAGCAGACTCGTCAGGTTTAGAAACAAAACCCTCTAACTCATTTTCGTCAGCCGGATTTTCTTTCGGTAAAGCCATGCGTTATTATCCGTTATGGTGGCGCTCCGGCAACAGAAATTCGTTATTTAACTTATTATCAGCAACGCCTTTAAGTTCGGGCACAAATTCTGTTCCTTTGAGCCTCATGCCGAGTTCAAACAGAATTTCTGCCATGTCATCTCTGGAAACTTTAACATCTCTGAGCATAGAAAAGCGGCGATCTAGTTCTTCAAAAACCTGTGTTTTCAAAGTGCGGGTTTCTTCAGATAGTCGATCTCTGGTTTGGGAGAGTTCGTTGCGAAGCGAACTGGTTTGATTGTCGATAGCTTCGTCGAGGGCTTCCACGCTGCTGGAGAATTTGCGGTTAACGCGATCGACTTGCTGGCGGATGTCTGCGCTTTCTTCTTGGGTGTTTGAGGTGAGCGATTTAACTTTTTTTTCTAAGGAATCAACCGCCGCCTTCATTTCTCCAGAAAGAACTGTTTTTACTTGTTCGATGCGAGTTTGCATATCTTGCTGCATCATCGACAAGTCGGAATCTATTTTATCGAAGCGATTGTCGTATTCTCTAAGCTGCGCTCCAAAAATTATATCGCGAATCTGGTCAATATTTCCCAGCCGTTCGCGCATTTCTTCTTTAGTTATTTCGGCCATGCTTGTACCTAGAATCTCCGCAGATTGTGAGTTTAAGAACTGTGCTAGTGATTTACGACATTTGTTGGCGGCACTAGCTTTTTTGAGTGGGCGGGCTTTTATTGTTTGAACTCTCACCCCTGCGTCGGGGATGGGATATTTTAGAGTTTTGACTCTAAATATCCTGAGATTCAAATTCTTGAGCCAGGTCTTGTCACCAAAAATGGCGGTTGGCTATCCTTGGCTTGCAGCAAGCTCAGAGAAGCGTAGATTTGCTGCTATACAGGACAGCGGGGTAGGTTTTAATGTCTTGTACGGACATCTTCAATGATATCGCATCTTGACAGTGCCTCATACCACAGCGCTTGATCCCCGGCAAAAGGCGGGGGGCGCACTCCGCGTCTAATTATATATAAGATATAACTCAAAAGCTGCACCGATCGCTCGCCGATCGGCTCCGAGGGATGTTTCCTCTCAACAGAAAGCACTTATACAGTCGAACTAGGCCCCTCTTTCCCTCTTTCCCAAAAAAGCGTAGGGCCCGATCGACAGCGACCAGACCCAATAATATGAGAGCTTTGTTTTTTCTAACAAACGAGATGTGTTTCCGGTGGAGAACTTTTACTTACTAGGGTTTACAACTTGTGCAGCTTTACTGTTAATCCGCAACTACAACTAAGTCTGACTCGACTGCGGTTTGGCTTGACTGCTCGATCGGCAGTTCGCCACTATTCCAAGTTGTGTTCGGTTAATTTCTGCTGCGCCTTGGAATCTAGACCGGAGACACCATGTCTATATCCTCGAACTTGGTTTCTAAATATAGCGACCTCCTTTCTCTTCCTGTCCGGGTGTCTATTATTAAGTTAGCACGAGCTTTCCGAGGAGTAAAGCACAATTTGCAAAACTTGATAGGTCTTTACATTACTAAGTATAATGATATGAATATCCAAATAGATGTAAGTTAGCACTCACGCACTCCGAACAAAGAAACCGGGTTTTTTCACCGAGATTGAGGATTTTAAGCAAGTATTTTGGTTTAAAAACCCGGTTTCTGGACACCCGTGCAAAAGTCCTATAAATTCTATTGTTGCTACATCTTTACATACTTAACACTTCTTGTCATGTCTATTTCTCCTAAGTTTCTCAGTGGTAGCCAAATCCGCCAAACATTCCTGGACTTTTATGCTCAGCGGGGACATAAAATCTTACCGAGCGCTTCTTTGGTGCCCGAAGATCCCACAGTGTTGCTGACGATCGCCGGAATGCTACAATTCAAGCCGATATTTCTCGGACAGCGCACCGCCGAATCACCGCGCGCCACGACTTCTCAAAAGTGCATCCGCACCAACGACATCGAAAACGTCGGCCGCACCGCCCGCCACCACACGTTTTTTGAGATGTTGGGTAATTTCAGTTTCGGGGATTATTTCAAGAAACAGGCGATCGCCTGGGCGTGGGAACTTTCTACGGAAGTTTTCGGTTTACCAGCGTCCAATTTGGTTGTTAGCGTTTTCCGAGAAGATGACGAAGCTTTTGCGATTTGGCGCGATGAAATTGGCATTCCGGGCGATCGCATTCAGCGCATGGGAGAAGATGACAATTTCTGGCAATCCGGCCCGACTGGCCCCTGCGGCCCGTGTTCGGAGATTTACTATGATTTCCACCCAGAGAGAGGCGACAATATTGACCTCGAAGATGATAGCAGGTTTATTGAATTCTACAACCTGGTTTTCATGCAGTACAATAAAGATGCAGAGGGCAATTTAACACCGCTGCAAAATCAAAATATTGATACTGGCATGGGACTGGAACGGATGGCGCAAATCCTCCAGAAAGTCCCCAATAATTACGAAACAGATTTGATTTTTCCCATCATTCAATCGGCGGCGGAACTTGCCGGGATTGATTACCACAATAGCGATGAAAAAGTCAAGGTTTCGCTGAAAGTAATTGGCGATCACATTCGGGCTGTGGTGCACATGATTGCGGACGAAATTCGCGCGTCGAATGTGGGTCGGGGTTACATTTTGCGCCGGTTGATTCGCCGGGTGGTGCGCCACGGGCGACTGATTGGAATTCAGGGCGAATTTACGGTGCGGGTGGCTGAAAGTGCGATCGGCCTTTCGGAAGCTGCTTATCCGAACGTGCGGCGGCGGGAAGCTCAAATTAAGGCGGAATTGGCAAGGGAAGAGGCGCAGTTTCTCAAGACTTTGGAACGCGGAGAGAAGCTGCTGGAGGAAATTGTCGATCGCACAAAACAGCAAACCAACCAACAAATCAGCGGTCAAGATGCTTTCACTCTTTACGATACCTACGGTTTCCCCTTAGAACTGACTCAAGAAATTGCTGAGGAACAGGGAATTTCTGTGGATTTGGACGGCTTTGAAGCGGCGATGAAGGAACAGCAAACTCGCGCTAAAGATGCTCGCCAAACAATTGATTTGACGGTGCAGGGTTCTTTGGATAAGTTGGCTGAAACTATCCAGGGAACTGAGTTTGTCGGTTATGCTGAATTGTCGAGTTTAGCTGAGGTGGAAGTTATCTTGGTTGACGGCAAATCTGTGGAAGAAGCAGCGGCGGGTACTGAGGTACAAGTTGTTTTGAACCAAACGCCGTTTTATGCTGAATCTGGCGGACAAATTGGGGATAAAGGTTATTTGAACGGCAGCATTCAGGGAGAGAATGGAGAGGGTTTGTTGGTAAGAGTTGATGATGTGAAGAAGGAATCGGATTTTTTCGTGCATTTCGGCTTTGTGGAACGGGGAACGCTGAGAGTTGGCGATAGTATTACGGCGAAGATTGACAATAGCGGTCGCCGCCGAATTCAGGCTAACCACACAGCAACTCACTTATTACAATCAGCTTTGCGAAAAATTGTGGACGATTCGATTTCGCAAGCTGGTTCGCTGGTATCGTCAGAAAGATTGCGGTTTGATTTCAATTCTCCGCGCGCTGTCGCAGCAGAAGAGTTGCAGAAAATTGAGGATTTAGTTAATAGTTGGATTGCTGAGGCGCACGCTGCGGTCGTTGCAGAAATGCCGATCGCCCTTGCGAGAGAAAAAGGCGCGACTGCGATGTTTGGCGAGAAGTACGGCGACGTGGTGCGGGTTATCGATTTTCCCGGCGTTTCGATGGAATTGTGCGGGGGGACTCACGTCAGCAATACCGCAGAAATCGGGCTGTTTAAGATTGTTTCCGAAGCGGGGGTAGCGGCGGGAACTCGCAGGATTGAAGCGGTTTCCGGTCAAGCTGTTTTGGACTATTTGAATGTGCGCGATAAGGTGGTGCGCGATTTGGGCGATCGATTTAAGGCCAAGCCTGAAGAATTGCCGAATCGGATTACTAATTTGCAGAATGAGTTGAAGGATACTCAGAAACATTTGGCTGCTGTGAAGTCGGAATTGGCGATCGCGAAATCTGACCAGTTGCTGAGTGCGGCTGAGGATCTCGGCGAATTCAAAATCATTGTAGCTCAATTGGGAGATGTGGATACGGAAGCGCTGAAAACTGCGGCGGAAAGATTGCAGCAAAAGTTAGGAAATGCTGCGGTTGTTTTGGCCTCAATTCCTGAACCCGACAAGGTAAGTTTGGTGGCAGCCTTTAGTCCAGAAGTCAATAAAAAAGGATTGCAAGCTGGCAAATTTATCGGCAAAATTGCGGAAATTTGCGGCGGAAAAGGCGGCGGGCGACCGAATTTGGCGCAAGCTGGGGGACGCGATGCAAGTAAGTTGCAGGAAGCGTTGGAAAGTGCTCGCAATTTGTTAGTTGAAGGGTTGGGTTAATCTGGGTTTTTTGTAGGAGACTAAAACTCTTTTTATCTCTCGTTTATAGCGGAGGCTAGATCCCCCTAAATCCCCCTTAAGAAGGGGGACTTTGATCGGAATCTTGTCCCCCCCTTCTTTAAGGGGGGATCGGGGCCTAATCGTCAGTTCGATCGCTTCCGTCTGCCTGAATCTCCGCAGGCTGCTACCGCATATTTTGGCCCTTACATCTGCGTTTATCCGCGTCCATCCGCCAACATCTGCGGTTAAAAACACCCTTGATTTTCTCCCACAAAAAATGTACCATTATCCAAACATGGGTAGTAAAAAATGAACGAAGAACGCCACCAAGCCTATCTCACCCTGATTCAATCTCTCCTCACCTGGGACACTGACGAACAAACCGCCATCCTGCAAGCTAATCTCGAATTATTAGACGATGATTTTGCCCGATATCTGCGAGAGTGGGTAACTCCAACTCTGGAAAACTTGGATGCAGACCAAGCATACAATCATGCTTGTATTTTATACAATTTAAATCTAAGTTTTTCAAGTCTTCAGCAAGGCAGTCTGGCAAGCAACATAGAGATTGCGATTGCTTGTTTGGATATAGGATTAACTATTTTTACTCGCGAAGCTTACTCAGAAGATTGGGCAATCAATCAAAATAGTCTGGCAAATGCTTACAGTGACAGAATCAAGGGAGAACGGGGTGGGAATATAGAAAGGGCGATCGCATTTTATGAAGCAGCTTTACAAGTTTACACCCGCGATGCTTTTCCGCAAGATTGGGCAGCTATTCAATATAATTTGGCTGCTGCTTACAGTGACAGAATCAAGGGAGAACGGGGTGAGAATATAGAAAAGGCGATAGCATTTTATGAAGCAGCTAGTGAAGTTTACACCCGCGATGCTTTTCCACAAGATTGGGCGATGACTCAAAATAATTTGGCTGCTGCTTACAGTGACAGAATCAAGGGAGAACGGGGTGAGAATATCGAAAGGGCGATCGCA
>NZ_JAUBSA010000004.1:20845-37084 GCF_036702115.1 Microcoleus sp. LAD1_D5
TTTTATGAAGCAGCTTTACAAGTTCGCACCCGCGATGCTTTTCCACAAGATTGGGCGATGACTCAAAATAATTTGGCAACTGCTTACTATACCAGAATCAAAGGAGAACGGGGTGAGAATATCGAAAGGGCGATAGCATTTTATGAAGCAGCTTTACAAGTTCGCACCCGCGATGCTTTTCCACAAGATTGGGCGATGACTCAAAATAATTTGGCTGCTGCTTATTATAGCAGAATCAAAGGAGAACGGGGTGAGAATATCGAAAAGGCGATCGCATTTTATGAAGCAGCTTTACAAGTTCGCACCTGCGATGCTTTTCCACAAGATTGGGCGATGACTCAAAATAATTTGGCTGTTGCTTACAGTGACAGAATCAAGGGAGAAGAGGGTGAGAATATCGAAAAGGCGATCGCATTTTATGAAGCAGCTTTACAAGTTTACACCCGCGATGCTTTTCCACAATCTTGGGCGATGACTCAAAATAATTTGGCAAATGCTTACAAAAATAGAATCAAAGGAGAACGGGGTGAGAATATCGAAACGGCGATCGCATTTTATGAAGCTACTTTACAAGTTAGCACCCGCGATGCTTTTCCCCAAGATTGGGCGATGACTCAAAATAATTTGGCTGATGCTTACAGTGACAGAATCAAGGGAGAACGGGGTGAGAATATCGAAACGGCGATCGCATTTTATGAAGCAGCTAGTGAAGTTTACACCCGCCCTGCTTTCCCGCAACAAGGGGCAGCTATTCAATATAATTTGGCAAATGCTTACAGTGACAGAATCAAGGGAGAACGGGGTGAGAATATCGAAACGGCGATCGCATTTTATGAAGCTGCTAGTGAAGTTCGCACCCGCGATGCTTTCCCCCAAGATTGGGCGACGACTCAAAATAATTTGGCAAATGCTTACAAAAATAGAATCAAAGGAGAACGGGGTGAGAATATCGAAAAGGCGATCGCACTTTATGAAGCAGCTTTAGAAGTTTGTACTCCCACAACTTTGCCAAGTGACTCTCTGCAAACAGGGCGAAATCTAGGCAATTTAGGATTTGCAGAAAGTTTGTGGGAAACAGCCATATTCGGCTACGAAAAAGCCATCGAAGCAGTCGAACAAAGCCGCGAGTGGATAACATCCGACAACCGCAAACGAGAAATCATCGAAGAAAATCTCAACGTCTACGAAAAAATGATGCAATCCTGCATCAATCACCAACAATATGACAAAGCCCTGCAAACAATCGAACGCAGCAAATCCCGCTACCTAGTCGAACTCTTCACCAACAGCGAAATCTACCCCAAAACAGCCACCGACACCGAGAAACAGCAACTCCAAAACCTGCGCCGCCAAATCGCCGCCTCCCAACAATTCCTAGAAACAGAAACCCCATCTCCTCCCCCTCTTTCTCCCCCCCTTACCAAGGGGGGGCCGGGGGGGGTTCCAGATGACTCTCCCTCACAACGCACAACTCAAACCCGCAGTCTCAGCCCCGAATCTTTCCAACAACAAAAAGCCCAATTAGAAACAACCTTACAGCAACTAGCACAACTGCTAGAACAGATAAAACAGCGAGAACCAGAATTCACCCTAACTCAAAAAGTCGAACCCATCGACATCACCAAATTCCAACAAACCTTAGACACCGAAACAGCAATCATAGAATGGTACATCGGCAATAACTCCAACTCCGAAGATAGCTGGGGCGGATCAGCCTTCATTATCACCCGCGACAGCATAAAACCAGTCACATATACCACAACCGAAATAGCCGAATTAGAAACCTGGAAAAACAACTATCTCGACGAATACCGCAACCAAAACACCAACAAAACCTGGCAAAACACCCTATCCCAAAAACTCCAAAAACTCTCAGAAATCCTGCGACTAAACGAGATAATCGCCCACATCGCCCCCAACTGCAAACAACTAATCCTAGTACCCCACCGCTACCTGCGCCTATTCCCCCTCCACGCCCTACAATTCACCTCAGAAACCCGATTTAAACAAAAAACCAACTTTCGCGGCTACCTCCTCGACAGCTTCCCCGCAGGCGTGAAATACGCCCCCAGCTTGCAACTACTGGAACTCGTAAAAAATCGCATCACCACCAGAAACTCCCCCCCACCAAATCAGCAACAACTATTCGCCCTCCAGAATCCCACAGAAGACTTATTCAACGCCGACATGGAAGTAGAAACCATCAAAACCAGATTCAATCCGCATCAAATTTTACTCAAAAAACAAGCCACAAAAACCGCCCTCAACGAAAACCGAGAAAACCTCTCAAACGCCAGCTACCTGCACTTTTCCTGTCACGGCGTATTCAACTTTGACAATCCGCTGCTGTCATCCCTAGTCTTAGCCGATTCCCTGGAACCGCAAACCTCACCCCCGCCCCCAGAGTCAAATCAGCCCGATGAAAAACAGCGCTATGTCACCCTACGCAGCGGCAGAAAAGCCATCCCAGAAAAATGCCTCACCCTGCGAGAAATCTTTGCCGATTTGCAGTTACCGCAGTGCAGTCTCGTCACACTTTCCGCCTGCGAAACCGGGTTAACCACCTCAACCGCAATGACGGATGAATACATTGGTTTACCCAGCGGTTTTTTGTATGCGGGTAGCATGAATGTTGTCAGCAGTCTGTGGGCTGTAGATGATTTTGCCACGGCAATTTTGATGATTAAATTTTATCATGAATTGCCGGATGCAGATTCAGTAGCCCTCGCTTTGAATGCGGCGCAAAACTGGATGCGCGGTGTGAGTGAGGAGGATTTTCGAGTTTGGATAGGATTGTTAAATTTAGATGAAAAATCTAGACAAAGTATGGAATTGTGGTTAGCATCTTCGAGTCATGAACAGCCGTTCCGCGATCCAAAATATTGGGCGGCATTCTGTGCGACGGGATATTAAGTTACGTGTGCCATCAGGATTTTGTAAGGGCGGGTTTTACCAACAATATATAACTATGACCAACAATCTAGATAAACTCGCCCCCCACCACCAATAACCCAAATCAACCTGAAATTTACATCGAATGCTAAAATGTAGATGATGATTTTTCGTTTGGTGGGGGCGGGTTTGAGAGATTGTCGATTTCAGGCAATTATGGTTGGTGAAACCCGCCCCTACAAATTTATATTTTTTAATCACGGGAGTAATTACAATGGAACCTGACAAAGTTATCACTATCTTTCTCAAATGGCTGCACCAAAATCCGAGTATCTTCATGCCGACAGCCTGGAAAAAATTACCCCAATTAGAGGAAGAAATAGCAGAATCTGCCGATGATGAATTGTTTCCAATTGCTTTTACTATCAGCAAGTGGTGTGGCAAGAATGGATTGGGAGACGCATTAAGAGATTGTCTGCGGCAAGAAATCGACGACGCGGGCGAACCCACCCCAAGTACAACACCGCCACTAACCAATATCACTCAAACTCTGCGTACCAGCATTGAAGATAGCTACAAAAAGCTTCAAGAAAGCGCAGGAAATAATCAATCAGATACCAGCAATGACTCCAACTAGCAAAATCTATGCCCCCAACGTTTATTTATTTGCCTTTCACCTCTGCAACGCCCTAAAATCAGAGTCGAATTCCCCTGTGGAATCCGCCAGTTTGTGGCAGAAGTGCGATGAGATTTTGCAAACTAAATTAGCAGTCAGTACAAAATTTAATGACAGCTATTTGCACAAAAAAGAGGAACCTGTCGGCTTCCGAGTTAACCTGATTAATAAACATAAACCACTTGTTGGCAACCGCAATTCTCTACCCTTTGATAAGGATATTTCGGTTGAAAATCAGCAAATTCCTGTCAAGGGTTTTGCCCAACCGCTGCGGATTGATGACAGCTACGCTTTGGGTTTACAAATTCGCGTTCCCGAAAAAGTTAACGGCATTAAAACACCTGCTGTCGATGTTAGCATCTTCAAAGAATTTAATCCCGATAACTGCTTGCTGCCGGATTTCGTGCAGAGTTATTTCGGGCAAACTCTGCTGCTTACCGCTTGGCTGAGTGTAGAACAAAATCAAGCGGCGCGGGAAGATTCCCAGTTTCTGAAAAAATTAGCCCAACAGTGTCTGGAAAAATTCATTGAAAGTCAAAATCTGCCGAGTTTTTACCGTCAAGGCGAATTGTTCGGTAGCCCGATTTTAGAATACGGCAATCCGAGTCGGCAAGATACTGACTGCCACGTTATCGTCTGGTTTTTCAACAGTTCCGCAACCGATGAAATCTGGGATGAGACGCGGTACAGCGATTTTATGGATTTGTTTTTGTACCGAAATAAGATTCTTCGCGCTTATCACGACAGCCGCAAGCTTTACGCCGTGACTCGCGAGGAATACAAACAAATTGAACTGGATATTGACAAGACTTTTAAGTATTTGCAGCGAGATCAAGCTCAGCAGAGGCAATCGAAAGGTGCGGGTTTAAATGAGGAGGAATTAAAATATCTGGAAACTCAGATGATTGAGATGCCGCCTCGGGCTGTGAAGTATGCCCGAATGCTGATTGATTTGGAGTTTCGCCAAAATACGATCGCAATTAACGCCCAAAATTACCAAGATAAATTAAATCAAATAAGTCTTGACATCAAAGCAGCTAAAAAGTACAATGATAGTGATGCCGATTTAAGTTTCCTCGCAACATTCAGTAAAGAAACTTGCCCGCAGTTTCAAAGGCAGATTCAAGCAGATTTAGGCTATTTCAAACACGGTTCCGGCTTGCTAGACCAAGCAACCGAGGCAATTAGAGCTATTGTGGCGATCGAAGAAGCTTATCGGAATGCCAAACTAGAGGTAACGATTCAAGCTGTCGGTTTTGGTTTGGGAGTAGCCGGGGTGGTGGCTGGAAGTGCTCCTTATTTAATTAAACAAGACCCGCCGAATCAAATGGTTGCTTTGCCTTTCCTGAAGGTGGGAATTAATTCTTTTGCGTTGGTATTGTTGATTAGTATCGGTGCCGGGGTTGTAGTTTGGGGTGTGGTTATGTTGAGTGCCAATTCCAAGAATCTACTAGGTAAGTTCAAGAATCTACTAGATAGAAATAAACAGTTGCCGCCGCCATAATCCCGGTTCCGGGCGGGCAAATCGCCCGCCCCAGAAAAAGATTAGCCTTAATATTGAGGTACAGACGGGTCTACTTCTTGACTCCAAGCAGTAATTCCGCCCTTAACATTAGTCCCCTCAATTCCAGCTTCCTTCAAAATCCCCAAAGCCTTCGCAGAGCGCCCGCCCATTTTGCAGTGTGCAATCAAGCGGTGTCCGTTCAACAATTCCTTGACCTTGGCGACACCTTCGCCGTGTTCGATATCCGGCAAAGGAACCAAAACCGACCCAGGAATTTGAGCAATTTGATACTCGTTGGGATTGCGAACATCTAACAATACAAAATCCTTCGCACCGCTGTCGATTAACTCCTTAAGTTCTGCGACAGTCATCTCAGAAATTTGCTGTTGTTCTTGCGCTTCCTGCGCTTTAGCTTGAGGAATGCCGCAGAATTGTTCGTAATCGATTAACTTTTCAATTACCGGACGCACTGGATTAGGCCGCAGTTTCAATTGCCGGAACGTCATATCTAAGGCATTGTAAAGCAACAGTCTGCCGCTCAAAGTAGTGCCTTGACCCAAGATAATCTTGATAGCTTCCGTTGCTTGGATAGAACCGACAACTCCGCACAAAACGCCTAAAACGCCGCCTTCTGCACAAGAAGGAACCATGCCAGGAGGCGGGGGTTCCGGGTACAAATCGCGGTAATTCGGGCCGCCTTCGTAGTTGAAAACTGTTGCTTGCCCTTCAAATCGGAAGATGGAACCGTAGACGTTGGGCTTGTTTAAAAGAACGCAAACGTCGTTCATCAAATAGCGAGTCGGGAAGTTGTCCGTACCGTCGATAATGATATCGTAAGGAGTGGCAATGTCGATCGCATTTTCGGAACTAACGCGAGTTTCGTACAAATCAACTTGACAAAAAGGATTAATTTCTAAAATCCGATTTTTAGCCGACTCAATCTTCGGTTTCCCAACCCAAGAAGTGCCGTGAATTACCTGCCGCTGCAAGTTGGAATGGTCAACAATATCAAAGTCTACAATCCCAATGCGGCCAACACCAGCGGCTGCTAAATACAGCAGCAGCGGCGAACCGAGGCCTCCCGTACCGATGCAGAGCACACTGGCAGCTTTGAGACGCTTTTGCCCATCCAATCCAACTTCTGGCAGGATCAAGTGGCGAGAGTAGCGTTCGTATTCTTGTTTGTTGAGCTGGATCTCGTCCAGATTAGGATTTAGCATGATATTGTGTGTAGCGCAGATTTTGAATTATATCCTATCTGAATCTTTCGCATTTTTACGTGTTTGTTATTTTTACTAATTATTTCTTAATCTCAGTCGGTTCCACTAGGCGAATTTCCTCTGCTTGAAAGTTCCCCTCTCCGTCAAGACTCCAACTGCGGAGGTCTTCTGAACAGCCTTGTCGGACGGACACAATAATATAAGAGTATTCGGCCCACGCCAATGTCCGATCGCACTCTGAGGGCACTGCGGGACAATCCGTGTGAGAATGATATATACCGATAATATCCAGAGTGCGATCGCGCCCATGCTTCATCGCCCGCAACATATCTTCGGGCTTTATAGCATATCTTCGTGTTTCTGTCAATCCTTTTTGTTCCGGCCAATTCTCCTCAGCTTCCACACTCCAAGCATTGTCAGTCGGCCAAACTTCTACCACAGTTTTAACATCGCCAGTAACTCGACCGAGCAACAAACCGCAGCATTCTTCAGGATAAGCGCTTTCGCCGTGGGTACGGATGGATAAAATTTGAGAGTCGGAAAGTGCGATCGGCTGCATAGGATTTTATTGTAGATTTTATTGTAGTTTTTTTTTTAAAGTGCGATCGGGCTTTTTTTTACGAACCGCGAGGACGCGAAGGACACGTTCGGCGAAGCCGTTCCCGAAGGGTAGGAAGACAAGAGAAGGGAAGAGAAAAAACTCACAAAAGTCACATAATTAATTACCTCACTTACAGATCTAAAGGTTAGATTTTTCCAATATTTCTCACTCCTTTTCTCTGGGTTCTCTGCGCGATCTGCAGTTCGCAAAAAAAGTGAATGTAGGGTGCGCTCTGGACGCGCACCTTATCCCTTAGTTAATGTAGCTATCTAGCCCTCAAGTGCAATTAAGTTGCAATTAAGAGGGAGTTTGCTGCAATTCCGGTCGCTCATCTGGGACGATCGCACCTTCGACAGGACACACCTGCAAACAAATACCGCAGTCAATACAGGTATCAAAATCAATCCAAAACCAATCAGTACCCTTGACATTTTTGCCGGGGCCGGGGTGAATACAAGCAACCGGACAAGCGCCAACGCAATCAGCAATTCCCTCGCAAATATTCGTAACAATAGTGTGTGCCATAGTGTTCTCTCAAAACATTTTAGTTAGATCGGGAATTAGCAATTAGCAATTGGCAAAACCTTCTCTCAATCAGCAGGATACATAATATCATATCCTGTGATTTTTAACCAATTACCAACTACTAATTACCAATTACCAATTAGCCTAATTTACCGTTTCAATTGTTGGCAATCCTTCGGCATTTACCCAAGCAATTTGAGCAATTCGTCGATCGCGCGCGTATTCCCGCGCCGCCTCCTCCGTCTCCCGACTCTCCAAATCTATTTCCACCCGAACGAGGTGAGTAGACTCTCGGAGTTGGCGGGCATAATCAAAAGCCGCCGCCCCAGCTTCAGGAGTTTGAGGCACAACCAACCATTCGCTAGCTGGCGTCTGAGTGGGCAATTGCTCCTCTGTCAGCAAAACTTGGTGCAAATCTTCAATATTCAGACAAAAGCCGATGCCGGGGGAATTTTGCCCTTGGGGGTCGAACAGTCCCAACAGTTGGTCGTAGCGTCCTCCTTGTCCTAAAACTCGCTGTCCTGTCTTGCTGCTGCTGACAACTTCAAACACAATTCCAGTGTAATAGTCAAAGGTTTGAATTAAACTCAAATCGAGGTGAATGTGGGATTTTAGATTGGGAATTTTTGACTGGCATTGGTGCAGCAATTCGATCGCCGATTTGAGATTATTTAACGCCGATTGCTGCGGCAAATCTAAATCTAGTTTGGCAACAATTGGCAACACCTCTTCTGGGCGGCCGCGCAAGTCAAATAACAACAGTGCTCTTTCTCGCAATTCGGTTGACAGCGGCAAAGTTTCCAAGGCAATTCGATCGAGATTGGCGATCGCCCCCCGAACTTTCTGGCGCACGTTTGGCGGAAACGGTTCTAGCAATGTTGCAGTCAAGCCCGCTTCTCCCAAAACCAAATGCCAGTCATCTATTTCCAAGCTCTGCAAGCACTCAGACAGCAGCAGCAGCACTTCCGCATCCGCAACCGCCCCCCCCGCGCCGAGCAACTCTACCCCAGCTTGATAGAACTCCTGTTGCCCGCCTGAGCCAGTATCAGGGCCTTTGCGGAAGACGTTGGCGTTGTAGTAGAGGCGCTGGGGCTGCCAGCGAGTCCCGGCCATCCGCATTGCAGCCGCCCGGGCGATGGATGCAGTCAATTCCGGCCGCAAACCAAGTTCTCCATCCTCCGCGTCTTGCAGTTGAATTAAGGTCGATCGGTCGATCGCGCCCCCAGCCATCAACGTCTCCAGCCGTTCTAGAGTAGAGGTAATAATCCGGTGATAGCCCCAGCGGTGAAAAACCTGCTGTAAGCGCCGTTCGATCGAAATTTTTTGAGCAACGTCAAGGGGCAATAAATCTCTTGCGCCGGATGGGGGTTGGTGAACCATATCAATTTTAGATTTTAGACTTTAGAAGATTTTAGATTGGGCTTAGAAGCGTAGCTTTATGGACGGTGTTAAAGTCTAACTAGGCTAGCTTAACATTCGACTTTAACAAATTAAGGTGTCATATCAATTTTAGATTTTAGATTTTAGATTTTAGAGTGGGCCTAGAAGCTTAGCTTTAGGGGAAGCTGTTAAAGTCGAAGCAGGCAAGCATAATCTTCGACTTTAACAAATTAAGGCGTGATAGCGTTTTGGTTTGCATAGGAATAATCATTTTCCCGGTCAGTGCAAGCGTCCCGCTCTTTCTGGATCACCCGCGATCGCGGGACGCTCATACTGACGGTATAATTCCGACTGCGATCGGATGTGATATCACCAACTCTTGATTCTTTTGAGCGAGATCACTTCACTGCTGAGCAGTTTACCAATTTCTAAATATTCAAGACTCACAACTCACAACTTCTCACTTCTTCTTCCCGCCAAACAAACTTGCAAAAAATCCTGGTTTCTCATCACCTTTTTTGGCTTTTGCGGAAGCTTGTTCCAGCTTTTTCTTAACCTCCAAAGCCGTCGGTTCTTCAGGATTTGATGCCAAAGCTTTGTTCATCTCAAGTTTAGCCATTGTGGCTTGATTTTGTTCAAGGTAACACATTGCTAACATAGCGTGAGCCTTGCTGTGTTTCGGAGCGCCCTTCAGGGCTTCCCTCAACTCCAAACTTGCTTTAGCGTAATTTTTGCTGTCCATAAATCCTTGAGCTCGGCGGCAATAGGGGTCTGCCGGCGAGTCTTTGGGAGGAGGCGGAGTTGGTGTTGGGGTTGGGGTTGGGGTTGGGGTTGGGGGGTCTGTTTTTTTTACGTCGGTTGGGGCTTGGCGCTCTTTTCGCAGCAGGTAAACCATATTAAGTTCGCTAATTTGAGCGATCGCATCTTCGGTTTCCTTAACTGATTCGTACTGCTTGAGAGCGAGTTTGCTAACTGCTGTTTTGTAAGCTTCTTCCCAATTTTGAGCGGTAGCTAACTGTTTGGCTGCTTCGCTTTCAATTTGCATTTTCGCCTGTTCTTTAACGACGCGCTTGGCGATGGCTGCTAATAGCAGGCTGTATTCTTTGCGATCGCTTTCCTTAGAGAATTTGTTGTAGGCCGGATTGACTACTTTTGACAAAAATTGGTTAGCCCAATCTTTATCGGCTTGGCTTTCAAAAGAGCAAGTATCCGAATGCAACCGGCGGGCGATTTTCATGTAGCGCTTGCGGATGTCGTTAAACTCGGCGTCTAAGGGAACTCCCAAAATTGCGTGCTGATCTGTAAAGTCATACTTGAACAGCCCTTTTGTCATTTCAAAAGACATAACTTTTACTCTTCCTTTCCTGGCTTTTCACTATTCTTTAATGTAGCTTGAGTCAAGGGGTTCTGACCCCCGTACTACCCCCGATCTATTGCTGGGGGGCGCTACTTCCAAGAAGATAAGGGAGGAACGGCTAGCAGTGCGCTGCTGAGTTCGGCGTGTATTTTGCCATTCGTGGCCAAAATCCGACCCGAGTTCATCTCAAAGGCACTGCCGTCATAAGCTGTAATTTGACCTCCGGCTTCGGAGACGATGAGTACACCGGCTGCTACGTCCCAAGGGGCGAGTCCCCGTTCCCAGTATCCGTCCGATCGCCCCATCGCGAGGTGTGCGAGGTCTAGGGATGCGGAACCGCTGCGCCGCACGCCTTGGGTGAGGTGGGTGAGGTGACAGAATTCGGCATAGTTATTGTCTGCTGTTTCGCGCCGATCGTATGCAAAGCCAGTTACTAGCAAGCTGGTTCTCAATTCTGAGATTTGGGAAACTTTGATCGGCGAACGGTTGCAGGTTGCTCCCAATCCTTTGCCTGCCCGAAACAATTCATTATGAAAAGGGTCGTAAATTACTCCAATTTGTGGTATGCCGTCGATTAAAAGTCCGATCGACACGGCCCAAAAAGGATATTGGTGAGCATAATTGGTTGTGCCGTCCAAAGGGTCGATCGCCCACAGGTATTTGCTGCTAGCATCCCCTAATTTGCCGGATTCTTCGGCGAGGATGGCGTGGTCGGCTACGTGGCGGCCGAGAATTTCTAAGATAACCGCTTCAGAGGCTTTGTCGGCTTCTGTGACTAAATCGCCCGATCGACCTTTTTCTTGAATTTTTTCTAATTTTCCGCAGAAAGATTGCAGGACGGAACCGGCGGCTAGGGCTGCTTCGGTGGCTATTTCTAAGAAGTTTTGCAGTTGATTGTCAGTCATTTGTTAGTTGTTTTAGCAGAAGGCAGAAGGAAGAAGGAAGAAGGAAGAAGGAAGAGGAAGTACGAACCGCGAAGACGCGTTAGCGAAGCGGCGCGTAAGCGCTAGGACACGAAGGAAGAGGGAAGAGGGAAAAGGGAAGAATGAAATCATTGCTCATTAGTTGTTAGTTATAACTGAGGAGTTTTTAGTCATTGACTAATGACTAATGACTACTGACTACTGACTATTTCCGATTTTGCTGGCGAAATTCTGCGGGAGTTTGGCGCAAAGCTCGTTCTGGATTCCACAAGCCTTTACCCATGAGTCTCGCCCATTCTTGAGCGTTGATGAGTCGCTGCTGATATTTGGTGTTGGGCGATCGCACTGAGGCCAGGGCATAACCTTCTTTGACTAGCTGTTCGTTGAGCAAATTTTTATCTTGCCACAAGTAGGCTAGTTTGCGATCGAACTGGTCTTTCTCTTCGATGTCTGATTCTAACAATACCTGTTTTCCCCCAATTAGCTGTTCTAGTCTTTGTTTGGCTGCTTCTCCCCAAGGCTGCTGTTTTAAATCCGGCGCATCAATACCAATTAGCCTGATTTGTTCTAATAAGGCTATTTTGTTGGCTGTACTGATAACTTCGATTGTTTGCCCGCTGATGGCCCTTTCTACTTTGGCGATCGTACCTTGGGGCGTTTCTGGTTTTTGGCAGCTAGCTAACAACAGACAAAGGGCGATCGCAAATAACCGATAAAGCATGGATAATTGGTAGTTGATTATTTATCAAATTGCCTTATTCTTCATCCAACGGCAAACCGGCTTTAACTTTACCTTTGCCGAAGTAACGACCGAATTGCAGTTCGTACACTTCGTCTTCGTCTTGTGTCTCTACCTCGATGTTGGAACGGGGATAGCTGACGCACAGCAGGGCATAACCTTCTTTTTGCAGTTCCACAGAAAGCCCCATTGCTTCTGGCTGGTGCAGTTCCCCCGACTTGACGCGCACCGCACAGGCGGTACAAGCGCCGTTGCGGCAGGAAAATGGCAATTCTACTCCTTGGTTTTCGGCGCTTTGGAGGATGTAGCGGTCTTCGGGTACTCGCACGGTGTGGCGATCGCCTGTCTGTCTGTTATGAATTTTAATTGTGTAAGAGTTAGTCATGGAATTTTAGATTTTAGATTTTAGATAGGGGTTGGCGGGGCAAGATCCTTGAAATGAATGGGTTTGCGACCCCGGAAGGAGAACCCAAGCCTGCCCGTTTCACACCCTACCCATATTAAACAGCAAATTTATGCCGTTACCCCTTCCCAAATCAGATTTGTTCTGCTAAGATAGTTTAGCTGTGGCTAAATGAATTAATTTAGCCCTGGAGAGGTGGCCGAGCGGTTGAAGGCGCACGCCTGGAAAGTGTGTTTAGGGCAACTTAACGAGGGTTCGAATCCCTCCCTCTCCGTTAAACAAGCTGTTTAGGCAAAAAAAACAGCTTGCAAACAAAATCTGTGATCAGAGATAAATACTTTGATTATAGCGAGATCCCTTGAATTCTTTTAGAAAAATCAAGGGATCTCGCTTTTCAATGTTTGAGTGTAAATTACGGGCGATCGAACCGAGAATAAACGCCCAGATATATAGAAATCCTAAATCATTTGTGAATTTCTTACTTCCTCCCCGCGGGTTCGGGGAGGGTTGGGGTGGGGTAAAAAATTTATGACTCATTTAGGATTGCTATAGAGGTAATTTATATCGAACTTAGCATCAGCGAGATTTGCCCCTCTGAACGAAGTACCCTCAGCATTTCCAATCTCTCGAACAATAGCCGAGAAAGACACAAACGCAAACCAAAGATACAGCAGCGACAGCAAACCGAAACACATACCCCAAAACAGTTTGTTAGTGCTCAGAAAAGCGCTCGCCGTTGCACTGAACAAAAAAGCCGCTGCGTAAGTCGCCACACTTCCAGCCGATGCGAGCGCCACCTGTGCAAATTGGCTACGACTCCGGGAATTCACAAAAAACATTAACAGCCCGCCGATCGACATTCCAGCAAGAGCAGCCTGGGAATTATTATTAGTTGCAGTCCCAGCATAGAAAAATCCCAGCAAAGCTCCTGATAGAATAGCAGAAATTGTTCGTGCCAATCTACGCGCTTTTGAGGTTTTTGGCTGTTTGCTGGCGATCGCCGAAGCGAAACCAGCAGCGCTCAAAACCCCGTACAGCAACAGAACAAAAGGCCAACTGCCAGATCCCGGTAATTGTCCTTGAGTTCCCAAAATCAGTCGAGTCAGAACATCGCCCACAACCAAACAAATCGCGATCGCCCCAGCACTCAAAACAGCTATCTGTCGCCGAGAAATCCCGATTTTCGCACCGAGAAAATTCGCACCCGCTAACTGAGCATTTCTAAAATTGCAGCCTCGAACATCCGCACCGCTGAAATCAGCACCGTTAAGAACTTGTCCTTGGAACGAGCGATTTCGTAAAATTTGATTGCTAAAATTATTGAAATCCGAATACTTCATATTAGTAGAGTATCCTTGAAAATATATAAATCTGTCAGTGTTCCCGTCCCCTATCTAAAATCTAAAATGGTATGACTTATCGACCCACCCTCAAACAAATTTGGCATATTCTCGGTCTCGGAATATTGCTCGCACCAATACTACTCTACAACATTCCCTACTTTTTGCGTCCCCAACAAACAAACGAAGCCCGATCGCTCTTTCAAGGAATAGCCTACCGCAGGGAATTTCGGACTAATCCGCGTCCCACCCTAATTCACATTGTTAGCATCGACCTAAAAGCGCCGGGAATAGGAATTTTTGTCACTCCCGGAAACCCAACACCCGATTTAACAGAAACCAATGCCCGCACCGCTACTGAATTCCTGAAAGAATTTAAATTGCAATTAGCAGTCAACGGCAATTTTTTTTATCCCTGCATCGAGAAAGCACCTTGGGATTACTATCCCCGCAGTGGCGATCGAGTAAATAATGTCGGACTCGCCATTGCTAAAAGCCAAGCTTATTCTCAACCAGATCCAGGCTTTCCCGCCCTTTGTTTTGATGCCAAAAACCGCGCTCAAATAATCGAAAACGGCACTTGTCCTGCGGGAACAGCCTATGCAGTTGCGGGAGATACTTTGCTGGTAAAAAATGGCAAAGCCGTAGCACAAAGCCAGGAAGAACGCAAACAGGATAAACCCTATCCCCGTGCAGTCGCGGCGATCGACAAAACAGGCGACAAGTTGTGGTTAATTCTGGTAGACGGCAAGCAGAGGCTTTACAGTGAAGGGCTGAAGTTGAGCGAAATAACTGATATTTCGATGCAGTTGGGAGCCGAGACAGTGCTAAATTTAGATGGCGGCGGGTCGGTAACTTTTGCAGTAGCATGGCCCTCAGGAGCGAAACTGTTGAATGCTCCGATTCAGAATAAAATTCCCATGCAGGAACGTCCAATCGCCAATCATTTAGGATTTTATGCGCGGGATAATTAGGCTTTTAAATTGCGCTTTTATCTCCGAAATTGGGGGTTAAAAATGATTTTATTTTGCACTGCACCCAAGCTGCTGCTTGTAGAAAATCGGCTGTTAAAACCTATTTTAAAAAATAAATGATGCCTCTGCATACTCAAATAAATAGGGTACTGATTGCCTTCATTACTAATACAAAAGTTCGCTTAAATACCCACAAAATTTCTTATTCAGCAGTGAATTTTTTTTAAATCTGCCCAAAATCCGGGAATAATTGCTAAAATTGTAAAGAAACTTAACAAAAATTTATAATTGGCTTATGAAAATTAGCGAAATCCAAGCAGCGCTGCAAAGTTCGGATTCTCAAGACAGGCTGCGGGGGGTAACGGCTCTGAGAAAGTGCGATTCTGCTGTGGCGCTGCCGATGTTGCTGAGCAAAGTGGACGATCGCGAGTTTATGGTGCGATCGTTCGTGGCGATGGGATTGCGGCAGATTCAAACTGCGGAAGCTTTTGCGGCGCTGTTAAAAATGATGCAGTTCGATCGCGATCCGAACGTGCGCGCCGAAGCCGCTAACTCTTTGTCAAGGTTCGGAACCGAGGCAATTTCTCATTTAGTGGAAGCTTTTCGTCGCGATGACAATTGGCTCGTCCGCCGCAGCATTATGGCTCCGCTGTACGAAATGCAGTGTCCTGATGCAGTATTTGAAATTTGTGCGATCGGTCTTGGCGGCGAAGATTTACCAGTTCAGGAAGCAGCAATTGACGGATTTGGTGTGCTGGCAAATACCCCGAAGCAAGAACAGGCATTGCAGCAATTATTACCTCTAGTAAGTTCGGATAACTGGGGAATTCGGCTGCGAGTTGCTCGCGCGCTGAGCAAATTTGACAATCCTCAAGCTCGCGCTGCTGTGAGCTATTTGGCAAAAGATCGAGATCATCGGGTTGCAGGTGCGACTTTGGAAGCTTCGCTTTAAAACAACGGCTTACAAGCTCAACTGCGCTATCTGCGGTATCGTGCCGAAAAAACCCCGGGTCAGGGAATGTTCACGCGGTTCTACGGCCAGGAATCGATCGAAGAGTATATTCACGGATTTTTGTTCAATTGGGAACGCAAGCTGGCACAATTGGTAAGTAACAAGAATTAATTTTAATACAAGCTTCAGCCACTATACTAATAAGTGTAGGTTGGCATGAGGAAAATGCCAATGGTCAAAAAAAATCGCAATGTAGTTAGTTCCAATTCAGACAGCAAAGTCAAAATCGGACTTTCGCTGACTTCTTCTAGTGCCGATCGATTGAACGTGATCGCTCGAAAGCTCGGAATATCAAGGTCGGAGCTCCTAGAACGCTTGGCAAAAGGCAATCTGGATATTTCGAGCGACAAGACGGAAGTTACTGTCACTTGGAAAAAAGGTGAAGAAACCGAGGTAGAAGCCGCTGACTTGGAAGGGGAAACAGCCGAAGAAAGCGAAATTAATGACGCTAGAACGGCAGAAACTCAATTGGACTCAGTGAACGTACAGCCAAATCCGCTGCAAGAAAGTTACGAAACTTTACAGAAGCAGTTGGCTGAACGCGAAAGTTCGATCGCTTCTTTGCAGCAGCAACTCGCTACCGAAAAGCAAAATCTCGAAAGCCAATTAGCCGAAACTGTAGCCAAGTCAAGTTACGAAACTTTACAGCAGCAGTTGAGTGAACGCGAAAGTTCGATCGCATCTTTGCAGCAG